>NZ_WOWT01000001.1:0-13971 GCF_009746545.1 Oceanobacillus sp. AG | reverse complement strand
ATCTGTGTGGGGGGCGGGGGGGAACAGTTCTTTGGCCCCCCTTCTTGGTCCAAAACCCCCCCCACCCCCCTGTCCCAATTTAGAGTTTTATGGTATGATAGTTAAGTACTAGGGATTTGGACTCATTTCTTTCTATTGTAATGGGAAGGGGAAAATAGAGATGACAAAACGATTGAAAGCTTATATTTTATTCGTTTTTTTCGTTTCATTTGGAATAGCGATATTTTCCGGACCAATTCACATTGATATAACATTATACACCCAGTTACTAGTAATTTACTTACTATTCACTACATTTTACTCGCATTTAAAAACAATTGTTAAAACCGGTCGGGTCAATATTGATTATAGTGTCTCATATGGTCTTTCATTCGGACTTGCCGCTGGACCACTCGGGCTTTTCTTATTTGAAGTAATCAACCGATTTTATGTTTTTCTTTACCGGAAGAAAACAGATACGGCTGATGAAGATGAATTTTTACATACCTTTTATAATATTGGAGCGCCGACCATTCTTCATTCGCTCGGATTTTACTTGTATTATTGGCTTTTTCCGTACTTCGATCAAATACCATTATTCGGTTTTTGGATTCTCCTTATTTTAATCGTATTTCTGATCGATATGCTTTCTTCTGTACTGCTTCTCGGGGTATTTTATAGTATGGGAGATATGCAGACCCGAGTGGATAGCATTAATTTTATCAAAGCAAGAAGTAAAGCAGACTCACTCCAAAAAGCAATTTCAAACGGACTTCTGTTTATTTTCATTACGGAAGGACGCTGGGAATTGATGCTCGCCCTCTTCCTTTTAAATTATTTATCTAGCCGTGCTGCTGTACTTAAATCACAAAGTATCCAACATAAGATGGAACGCGACCGTTTCGAGCAAATGGCTTACACCGACTTCCTGACGAAGCTCCACAACCGCACGTTTATGAATAAGGTAATGAATGAATTGAACGGCTCAGATGAAACGATTGGTATTGCTGTTTGTGATATTGATAATTTCAAGCAGATCAATGATACGTATAATCATACAGTCGGGGATTATGTCATCCATCATGTTGCAAAACGCCTGAAGAGTTTACTTGGGGAAAATGACTTTTTGTTTCGCAGTGGTGGAGAAGAGTTTACCATTATTTTGCGAAATCGATCCTTTAGTGAATGTGAGGCATTAATAAAGACCATTCAACATGAAATCGAACAGCTTCAGATTGTTACGAAGTACCGTTCTGAAGAAATTTTCATCAGCTGCACAGCTTCCTTTGGCATGTATTATTTCACCACCCTAGAGAAGATAGATATTAAGCAGGGCTATGTTCAAGCAGATGACCTACTTTACAAAGCAAAAGGGCTTGGAAAAAACCAGGTTATTTCAAAAAATGGCATACGCAATGAGCCGCTCTGTGGTCAGTTCGAAAGCAATGTTTCCAATGCAGAAGTAAAGTAAAGTAAAGTAAAGTAAAGTAAAATAAAAACAACCAGTTGCGCCCCGGCTGTTTTTTATCACGGATTAACGGTCAGTAATATATCCCCACTTCTAAACATGAGGGAAAACAATATGTGAAGGTGGGGATATACAGTCCGTAAATCCCTGATTCTGTTCAACTAACTTTCAGTGGGGGAGGTAAGGAAACCCCACTGAATGAAGTTTCACTTTATATAATAATATTTCGTTTTTTTGCTTCGAATAATAGTTTATCTCGGAATTTCGGATGAGCTAACCCAATTAATGCCTTGGTACGTTGACCGAGTGTTTTTCCACGTAAGTTTGTGATTCCATACTCTGTAGCGATGTAATTAACATCATTCTTACTCGTCGTTACAATCGAACCTGGTGAGAGAATGGATTTAATTCTGCTTACCGTTCCGCCTCTTGCTGTGGAGGGAAAAGCAAGAAAACTTTTTCCTCCGGGAGATAGAACAGCCCCACGGACAAAATCAACCTGCCCGCCCGTTCCTGAGAAATGCATTGTTCCAAGCGATTCCGCACAAACTTGTCCAAAGAAATCTATTTCAAGGCCTGAGTTGATCGACATGAAATTCGGAATCTGTCTAATAATGCTCGGATCGTTAATATATTGGATTGGCAGCATCGTAACCGCTTCGTTTTCATGGATAAAATCATACACTCGCTTCGAGCCAAAGGCAAAGGAAGTAACGGTCTGTCCGCGGTGCAATGTTTTCTTCTCATTTGTGACTGCACCTGCTTCAATTAATTCAACCATACTTTCCGTTAGCATTTCCGTATGGATACCGAGATCCTTTTTCTCCCGTAGGACTTGACCAACCGCATCCGGAATAGCTCCAATTCCGAATTGAATAACAGACTCGTCTGGAATCTCTTCAGCAATAAAGCTTGCAATCTGCTTACTCACTTCATCCAGCTTAGGACGTGGATAATCAGGCAGATTAACATGATTCTCACACAATGCTTCCACTTCAGAAATATGAACACTCGGTCCAGTTACCGAATGCGGGATATATTGATTCACTTCTAAATAGATGCGCTTTGCCTTCTTAAGTAAAGCTTCACTAAGAGAAGCGGAAGGCCCAGTACTAAAATTTCCATTCTCATCCATTGGAGCAACCACAAGAAAAATCGCATCGATCCGCTCTTGTGCTTCAATTAAAGACGGCATATCGCGGAAATAAGCTGGCATGACATCAGCAATCCCTTGATTAACCGCCTTTCTGGCAAAACCACCTGAAAACCAGGAAACCCCCGTTATCCCAGGATACTCTTCCCTATAAGCACCCATTGGCAGCCAGTCTAAAAGTGTATGATAATAAATGTCGGTCAAGTTCTCTTCCTTTATATACTGATCGAGCGCTGCAATAATCCCAGGTGGTGTGGATAGACCGATATCAGATCCACAGACCCAGCCTGATTTAACTTGCTGGGCAATCCCCTCCGCTGTTGTCTTCTTTGCTTCATACTGCGCTAAGTAACCATTCATCTGTTTTATAATCCTTTCCCTCGATTAACCTCAGATTAAACCGCTTTTGTTTTCCTTGTTTTCGCGATTTGCTTACTTCTTAATTGACCACATGCCGCATCGATATCTGCTCCATTTTCCCAGCGAACACCACTATTGATCCCGCCTGCTTTCAATGTTTGGTGGAATTCCTGGATTGCCTCAACATGACTTCTTTCATACTGGATATGTTCATCGACCTTATTATATGGAATCAAGTTCACATAGGCTAAGTGACGGTGATTGTAAAGAAGCTTGACGAGTTCTCTCGCTTCTTTCTTGCGATCATTGACACCCTGCAGCATAATATATTCATATGTTATTCGACGATTTGTCTTCTCCAAATAATAATCAACCGCCAGCATGAGCTTCTCGATCGGGAATGCTCGGTTAATTTTCATAATTTGCGTACGCAGTTCATTATTTGGAGCGTGCAAGGAGATTGCAAGATTCACTTGGATTCCTGTATCGGCAAACTCATAAATCCTATGGGCAAGACCACTTGTTGATACGGTAATATGGCGGGCGCCGATATTCAAGCCCTTATCATCGTTTACAATGTAAAGGAAGTCCATTAAATTATTAAAGTTATCTAACGGTTCACCAATTCCCATGACAACGATATGACTGACCCGCTCGTTCTTCCCTTTCAAATCTAAATTCTTCTGAACATGCATGATCTGCTCCACGATCTCGCCACCCGTCAAATCTCGGCTCTTCCGGAGCAATCCACTTGCACAGAAGGAACAGCCGATATTACAACCGACCTGTGTCGTCGGAAAGACCGTAATCAAACCGCATAAGCACTGTTTCAATCACGTTCCCGTCCGCAAGCTTAAAGAGATATTTAACCGTTCCATCTTTAGATTCTTGTTTAACTTCTTCTTCTAATGTGGTAAGACAATAATTTTCTTCCAATAATTGAATTGTCGATTGATTGACATTGGACATGTCGGAAAACTGGTTTACTCTTTTCTTGTAAACCCAGTCCCATACTTGATTTGCTCGAAAACGCTTCTCGCCGTTTTCAATCAGCCAATCTTCCAATTGCTTAAATGTTAATCCATAGATGGATAGTTTAGTCATGATGTTTCCCCATTTCTTTTCCTTTTCCTTCTCTCATCTTACTTTAATCTTTCGGTAGTAGCAAATCGGATTCTTCTTTATAAGCGGATAATTGGACGGCATTTATTGCTAAGCTTATCCTTTATAGTAATGACTCCATTTTCATAATCTGCACAAGCTAAAGTATATCTTTCATAATGATTGCTTTCATTCAGCGTAAGCGCAACTTTCTATTGGAAGTCCGCAGTCCAGACACCTCTCGCTTTCCGCAGGCGGCTGGTGAGCCTCCTCAGGCTGCCGTCCTGCGGGGTCTCACCTATGCCTTTCGACGAACAGGAAGTTCTAATGCCGGCGTTGGTCACAGGACGTGACCGTTCTTAGCCGGCCTCCTGCAGGAGTCTCGAGGTGTCTGGACTGCTCCGATGAAAGGCCAAGTTTGGATCACTATTTTTCATTTAGGAATAGAACGCTAATCTTGATGAGATAGTTTCCATTCTAATAATTCATCACTACTAGTTCAGTTGCCCTGACTCCTGCGGGAAAGCGGAGACGATGAGACCCCGCAGGAAGTGCTTTTCTTCCGAGGCAGACTAAGTTCGCTCTCGTATGTGGCATGTGGCAACGTCTGACATTAACGTCCTGTGCGTCGACGCTTCGGCTGTGCCCTATAGGATGCGCATCCGCCCACCGGGCAACTGAACGGTAATTAGAACGCCAATCAAATAAATGCACAAAATACTTACGCTGAATGAATGCAATCATAAGGTGGAACAGGTTTCGGATGTGAAAGTGGAGTAATGAGATTAAAGGAGTGAGTGGATTGCAACATGAACATGCCAAAGTTTTTAATAAAATCCCTTTGTCTGTACTAGACCTTGCACCAATTCGCCAAGGTTCAAATGCGAGAGAATCGTTTAAGGAAAGTGTTGAACTTGCTCAACATGTGGAAAGATTAGGCTTTAACCGCTATTGGCTGGCTGAACATCATAATATGCCCGGTATCGCAAGCTCTGCGACATCTGTTCTCATTTCTCATATTGCTGGGAATACGAAGCATATGCGGGTTGGAGCTGGTGGTATTATGCTGCCAAACCATGCAACGCTTGTTGTCGCCGAACAGTTCGGTACACTCGAATCGCTTTTCCCGGGAAGAATCGACCTTGGACTCGGCCGGGCACCCGGAACAGATCAGGCAACAGCCTTTGCCCTTAGAAGAACACTGAATTCTGGACCAGAGGAATTTCCGATGCAAGTAAATGAATTGCAGGATTATTTTTCCGATGAACCGAAGACACATGTTAAAGCTATTCCCGGTCAAGGATTGAATGTTCCAATCTGGCTGCTTGGCTCCAGCGACTTCAGCGCAAGACTTGCTGCTCATAAGGGACTGCCCTTCTCTTTTGCCAGTCACTTTGCACCTGCCTACACCATTCCGGCATTGAAGCTTTATCGGGCCAACTTTGAACCGTCCGATACGCTCGCTAAGCCATATGCGATGGTTGGGGTAAACGTGATTGCAGCGGATACGAACGAGGAAGCCGAGTATCTGGCAAGCTCCCAATATATGCAATTCCTTAACTTGCGCCGCGGGAAACCAAGACAACTTCAGCCACCCATCGAAAGTATGGATAGTGTATGGTCTCCAATGGAAAAAGCCGCTGTCTATGAATCGCTCGATCCACGGACGACAATTGTCGGTGATAAAGATACAGTTAGGGAACGTCTCATCGCATTCCAAGAGGAAACACAAGCAGATGAAATGATTATCGGATCACAGATTTTCCATTTGAAAGATCGCCTGCGTTCTTATGAAATCGTAGCAGAACTATTCGATTGATTACAAAAAAGGGCATAGCTTTCTGGTAGACGCAGAAAGTTATGTCCCAATTTCAATTTGTATTATCTTCTTCCAATTCTTCTTTTTTCCCATGGATTACTTCTTCTAAATCATCTTCGAGTGTGATATCCGCTAACTTCACTTTACTCCGGTAAGCAGCTCTTGTAACCAGGTGACCAGATACAGGAGCAGTTAAGAACACAAAAACAATCCCTAGTACAAGGCGTACACTGAAGTAATTTTGACTTTCCAAAATATAAATCAACGCACCTGTTAAAGTGAGTAATACACCAAGTGTAGAACTTTTCGTTGCTGCGTGAGAGCGAGTATAAACATCAGGAAATCGAATATTCCCGATGGCACTGACAACCGCAAACAATGAACCGATAAAAATTAAAATGGCACCGACATATTCAATCATCACGCTTACGTTCAATGATAACACCCCTCTCTATATACTTCGTGAAGGAAATCGTACTAATGAACGCAAGGATAGCAAGCACGAGTATCACTTCTAAGAAAGCACGAGTATCAAGGAGTATTGAAATAATCGCCAGTGATGAAATGATTTGAACACCAATCATATCAAGGGAAAGGACGCGGTCCGGTAAGCTCGGTCCGATAATAATCCGGATGAGTGTAATGGCAATCGCCACCCCGAACAGAATGAGCGACGTAACGAGTAATGTGTTAATCATTAGCGCGTCACCTCCATAATTGCTTTTTCGAAAGTATGCAAGGATTTGAGCAACATTTCTTTCGATTCCTCGAGATCCATCCCATGGATATATAAGTAATCCTCTTCAGGTGCTACTTCCATGACCACTGAACCCGGCGTCAATGTAAGAAGTAATGAAATCGCAGTGATTTCCCATTCTCCCCGCATTTGCGTCTCATATTTAAATATGCCAGGTTTATAGGTTACTTTTGGGCTTAATATATGTTTCAATACCCAAATGCTGGATGAGAATGTCTCACGGATAAAGATGAGTAGTAATTTGAATAAAGCCCACGGACGGGCGAGATAGAATCGCTCGCCGAATAGTCGGTGCATCAAGAAGACGATTCCGATTCCGACAATATATCCGAACACGAATGTTGTGAATTGCAGTTCGGGTTCATCACTAATAAATACCCATAATATAGCAATAAATACGTTTAGAAAAAATTGTGCTGGCATCCATAGTCAGCTCCTCTTTTGACTGCTGCTCATTGTTGCTTCCTAACGAGCAGCAGATTAATTACTCCAATACAGCATCAATGTAAATTTGTGGGTTGAGCAGTGTATTGGCTGCGTCGGCTACGAAGGGAGCGAAGTACTCTGCTCCGAGTCCAAAAGTAAACATAAGTGCTGTGAACAAGCCAAATGAAACCATCCAGCCCTTCTTCATCGGTACCTCGTCATCAAAACTGATGATTGTCTCTCCCCAAAAGCTATTCAAGAAAACTCTTAAGAGGGAATAAAGGACAAAGATACTGGAAATAAAGCCGAGCGCGAGCAGAATATAAGAGCCCGCTTCAACTGCCCCTTGACCAACAAGTACTTTTCCGATAAAACCGCTCAGCGGCGGTACCCCGGCTAAAGATAGCATAACGATAAAGAACATCCATCCGAATACAGGATAGTTACGGATTAAACCACTCATGTTATCAAGCCGCTTCTCTCCTGTCACGGTAATCATAGTCCCAGCAAGCAGGAAGAGCAGGGATTTTGCAACCATGTCATGCATCAGATAATAAACCGCGCCTTCCAGTGCTTCCTGTGTCATGACGGCAAGCCCCACTAAGATAAATCCAACCGCAATAATGACGTTATAAGCGACAATTTGCCGGATATCTTTATAAGCAATCGCTCCAATACTCCCCATAATGAGTGTCAAACCAGCTAAAATCCCGATGATCGTATGGGTAATTTGCGGTTCATGGTAAAAGATCAACGTGAACACACGGATCATGACGTATATTCCTACCTTTGTCAGCAATCCTCCGAACAAAGCTGCAACAGCAGTTGGTGGGGCACTGTATGAACCTGGTAACCAGAAGTACAGAAGCAATCCGGATTTCAAAGCGAAAACAATCAGGAATACAAGACTCGTCACTGTCAGTAATGGTGTCTGTCCGGATTCACTGATTAATACTGAAATATGTGCCATATTCAAGGTTCCAAGCTGTGCATACAAATATGCGATAGCAACGAGGAAAAACCAGGAAGAAATAATATTAATAACGACATATTTAAGCGATTCTCTTAGCTGCATTCGTTTTCCGCCGAGGACGATTAATACATAAGAAGCGAGTAGCATAATTTCAAAGTTTACATAGAGGTTGAAAATATCGCCTGTTAAAAAGGATCCGTTAACACCTGCGAGGAGGAAGTTAACAAAGGAGTAGAAATACATATACTCTATTTTCTCGCCAATTGAAGAAAAAGCATAAATTAAACAAATTAATGTCACGATACTTGCGACGGTCACAAGAATGACTGCAAAAGAGTCTGCTACAAACAGAATTCCAAATGGCGGCTCCCATCCCCCAAAATCGAGTCGGATGATGCCGTCCGTCTGAATCCACTGCAGCATATAGATACTTATTCCGATTGTCACGAGCAATCCTAGGACGGTTAATACCCGCTGTGTTTTTATATATGGTCTTAAAAAGATCAGAATAATGCCAAGCATAATTGGAAGAGCCATCGGCAGTACAATAATATTATTCATACTTCCTACCTCGCAATTCTTCCATATTGTCCGTTCCAAGCGTTTGATAAGCACGGTATGCAAGTACAAGCACAAGGGCCGTCACCGCAAAGCTGATTACAATTGATGTTAGAATCAACGCTTGCGGGAGCGGATCAACAAATGTACTAACGTCGTCATCTCCCAAAATCGGCACATTCCCCTTCTTCAGTCCGCCCATCGTAATGATTAATAAATGTGCGGCGTGGGAATAGACGGCCGTTCCGAGAATGACACGAATCACACTTTTCGATAAGACGAGATAAGTCGCAATCGTGACCAAAACGCCGGTTAGGATGATCATCAATGTTTCCATAGCCTACACATCCTCACTAATACTTAAGATAATCGTAATTACAACCCCAACTACCGCGAACGATACACCAGCTTCAAATATCGTCACAGTACTTAGTTCAATTTCCCCGAAAAAAGGTACTACAAAATTACCGAAGCTTTGAGTAAGAAATGGCACATCAAATACAAATGCACCAAAGCCCGTCCCAACTGCTAGAAATGCTCCAAATGCAGCAACCTTTTTGAAATCGAGCGGAATACCCTTCTTGATCGTTTCAATATCAGTTACGAGAAGCAGCAGTACAAACGCAGCTGAAAGGGCAAGTCCGGCAATAAATCCACCGCCCGGACTGTTATGCCCCGCGAAAAACAGGTAAACAGCCAAGGTCAGGATAATAAATACAGCAAGCTTCGTAACAGTACGCAAAATGACATTATTGATTTTCAAACTTATCCCCCCGATTTCCTGCCTTCAGTTTAATAATGGAGTACACTCCAATTCCGGCAATGAGGAGCACAACAACTTCAAGCATCGTATCAAACCCACGGAAGTCACTTAGAATCGTATTCACGATGTTGCGTCCGCCTGCAAGTTCATAAGAGTTCTCGAAGTATGTCGAAATCCGGTCAAACAAACGATTATTTTGAACTGCCAAAGCCACGGCAGTAAACGATGCACCAAAACCTATTGATATAAGCAATTTCGACAGATTTATTCTCCGTGATTCGTTTTCCTTCTTCCATTCCGGTAAGAAATAATAAGCAACAAGGAAGAGAACGGTTGTTACCGTCTCAATGACCATTTGCGTTAGTGCAAGGTCTGGCGCTCGGAAGATAACGAATAACAGCGCAACTCCGTAACCCAAAACACTATTTAGGAGAATAGCAGTGAGCCGGGATTTTGCAAACAGAATGGAAATAGCCGCAATAATCAGCGTCAGTGCAATGATCCATTCAAAAATTGATATCTCCGCATTACCTGAAATCGTAAAGTCATATGATCCTGTCAAGGCAAAGGCTCCTGCCACGAGCAGGATAAAGAATAAATAAATATACATTAAATAATGACGTAAAAGACCTGTCATATAACTGTTCGTAAACTTCCTGGACGATTTAACACTTTGCTCCAGTGTGAAGTTATACAATGTATTCAGCGACCAGCCTATCGGGAAAATCGCATAGATCCAGCGCCAAGCTCTCGGGAAGGAATAGAGCAAGATACCGAGCACGATGACACCAATTGTCATCCAAAGTGCTGTATTAAGCCCATGCCAAGCCGATATTTCTACACCTAAATTCATTTCTGTTACAAGGGTCGGGAACACACTTTCCACCGCTGGACGGATAATATAATTTCCAAGCATGTTCGGCATAAGGAAAATAAGCACGACGAGTCCTGCCAAAATAACAGGAGAAATCAGCATACCGCCAGGTCCTTCATTTGCCGGTCGTTCCAGCCTTTCTTCCTTATATGGTCCAAGAAAAGTCTGAAATACGATAATCATACTGTACACAAAAGTGAAAATACTTGCCACCCACGCTACTATCGGAATCAAATTACCGATTGTATCCATATGAAATACACCAAGCTCGGTAATATCAACGGCTGCTTGGAAGAACATTTCCTTACTTAGAAAACCATTGAATGGAGGTAAACCAGCCATGGAAAAACTTCCAATCAAAGACACGGTAAACGTAATCGGCATAATTGTCGCCAAACCTCCGAGTCTTCTGATATCCCTAGTCCCTACTTCATGGTCCACAATTCCAACTGCCATGAATAATGCACCCTTAAAGGTGGAGTGGTTCACAAGATGGAACAATGCGGCGAAGGTTGCTTGTGAGTAAAAGACAGATTCTGTAGAATAACCGAAGTGAAGGGCAACGGAGCCCATTCCGAACATACTCATAATCATCCCAAGCTGACTAATCGTAGAAAAAGCAAGAAGAGCCTTAAGATCTGTTTGCCGCACAGCCTGAAATGAACCCCAAAACAGCGTAAACAACCCTACTCCAGTCACAATCCAGAACCATATCCCCTCACCACCAAATACTGGTGTAAAACGGGCAACCAAATAAATTCCGGCCTTTACCATTGTCGCAGAGTGTAAATACGCGCTGACCGGCGTCGGCGCTTCCATCGCATCCGGCAACCAAATATGGAATGGGAATTGAGCAGACTTTGTAAACGCCCCAAAGAGGACGAGCAACATGGCCGGCACAAACAAACCGTGCCCCGTCATCTCCGGCATGATCTGAATAACTTCCCGCACACTCAGCGTTCCAGTCATTGTATAGATCATTAAAAATCCGATAAGCATACCAAAACCGCCACTTACCGTGATAAGTAATGATTTCTGCGCTCCTTCCCTGGAACGCTTCCGCTGATACCAGAATGCAATTAAGAGGAAAGAAGAAATACTTGTCAGCTCCCAGAACACATAAAGCACCATCATGTTGTCAGATAGGACGACCCCAAGCATCGCACCCATAAACAACATTAAATACGTATAAAAATGTCCCAGCTGTTCATTTTCAGACAAATAGTAAATTGAGTATAGAATCACAAGTGTTCCAATACCCGTAATAAGTAGAGCTAAAATTAAGCTAAGCCCATCCAAATAAGCGGTAAAGTTAATTCCATAGGAAGGAATCCATGAAATGGTGTGCAAAAAAGTCTTACCGTTTGCAATCTGAGGTATATAAAACAAAAGATAGCTAAATAATGATACAGCAACAATCATCGGTAATAATCCGATATGTAGCCGCGTTCCTTTTTTATAGAAAAGCGGGATAAGCATTGCAGCTAAAAAGGGTATAAGTACGACGAAATTCAAAGTTCCCAAAATCAAACCTCCAATCAAAAGTCACCTGTCGACTGCATAAAACATACAGGATTTCTTCAAGAAACATGCCGGTGTTGTTGTATATATGAAGTTATTTCATGATACCTTGACTTAATAAGTTAAGCGTATGATAATTAAGGGGCAACAAACCATTCGGAAACAAAGAATGTTGAATAGTATGTTATAAAATATTATGTGATTTTGTAGTAAAACCTATGTGGAATTGATATTACAAGTATTAATTATACATGAATATTAAACTGCTTGCACTTCAGAAGACTGGCGAGGCCTAAAAATAAATTTGTGTATTACTATTTTTCCCCTTTCCACATACTTATAACATGAAGTAAATTTTTCCGATTAGGTCTTCACGAACATTAGAATACATGTTAAAATGATACAGTTTCATCAAACAAAGTGAATTAAGCAGCAGAGTAATTAGGATAAAGAGGTGAATTTTGCCATCATGAAAAATATTAAAGGCCGTATGGATGAAAGGATTTTAGTCTGTGTTTACTATGGGCCAAATGGTGAGCGATTAATCCGGAGAGGACATAAACTTTCTCAAATTATGAATTGCCCATTATATGTGCTGACAGTAGACCCGCTGCCATACGACGACTTCGATGCGGAACGATCGAATTATGTGGAGGCTTGGGAAGAGTTATGCGATCAGCTTGGTATCGAAGAATTCATCTTGCGCGATAACGAAAAACGCCCGGTTGCAAAAGCAATAGCTGAAGTCGCCCATAGCCGGAACATCACGCAAATTGTTGTCGGGCAGACACCACAGAGCCGCTGGGAAGAAATTACAAAAGGTTCCTTCGTCAATTCAATTTTGAAAGAAATAACATTTGTCGATGTGCATATCGTATCCGTCGACCGTTCCCTAAAGAGCGATACCGATACCGATTTCGAAAAAGGCGTTCGTGCATTTTTAATCAAAGACGGGGACGATTACCGGATTACCTTCACAAGGGCGAGAGAAAACTTATATGAAGGAATCTTTTATAAAGAAATCGGCACAGACTTTAACAATGGGATCTTTAAATTTGTCACAAAGCATGGTAAAACTCGCCAACTCCATATAACAGACGACCTAGCAATAGGGGAAATCAAAGATGAACCGAATGTGAAAGTTGAGAAGCATTAGGGTAACCAAGAATAAAGGAGCAAGCGCCCTTACAGTAAGTTTCGCGGGCGCTTGCTCCGGACGTGGCTAACCCTGGATACCTAAGTTAGCACAGCATTTAATTTACACGTTTCCTATACAACAAACAAAAATACCCGGAACGAGCAACAATGCAAGGTTCCGGGTATTTTTTTATTCTGCGGTCATGATATTCGCGAGTTCAATTGGGTCGATTGCTTTGCCATCACGGTAGACACGCATGTTGCCGCCGGAGATTTCGTCGATTAAGATAATATTCCCTTCTTTATCACGGCCGAATTCAAGTTTAATATCGTAGAGCTCAATATTTTTCCGAGCGAGTTCTTCCTTAATAATATCGGAAATATCAATAGTTAATTGTTTTAACGTCACATAATCCCCGCCGGAAAGAATACCGAGCATGCTAAGTGCGTCCCTGCTGATTGGTGGGTCATTACGCTCGTCATCTTTCAGCGTAACCTCCACAAACTTCTCTAGTTCTTGCCCTTCCTCCACGTATTTGCCATAGCGACGGAGGAAACTGCCAGCTGCCCGGTAGCGGCAAATAACTTCCAAACCATCACCGAAAGCATCTGCCGGTACGACGGTCATCGTTGTCCTATCTAAATCACTAGCAATAAAATGAGTTGGAATATTTCTCTCCTTAAGTATTTCGAAAAATAATGTGGTAAGCTTCAGCCCAGCCTGACCTGCGCCTTCCATTGTCATCCCAACCGTATTCGCACCCGGGTCAAAAACACCAGCATCCCCTGTCACATCGTCTTTAAATTTCAATAAATAATTACCATTATCAAGTTCATAGACATCTTTCGTCTTACCTTCGTATAGTCGCTTCATTTTATCCCTCAGTTCTATGGGTGTGTTATGCCTTTTATTTTAGCATAGAAATTTGCGCTTGAAAAAGAACATGAGCTTATAGTTTGTGTCAAGCTTTTCTCGGTACCCTCTTCACCCCAGTATTTCCGGCACTCTATAGTTGTACGCTTTTTCGGCTACCGCGCGAATGTCTTCGCTTGGTCCCCTGGCATTTTAAGTTAGGTTCTAA